>JAPOVS010000020.1 GCA_026708055.1 bacterium
AACGGCAACTCCGGGACGACGCAGCGGTAGCGATCCCCCAGGCCCTCGACGACGGTGTCCCACAGGGAGCCACCCATCAACACCCCGTGCAGCAACACCACCACCGGCCCGTCACCGCCGGTATCGGAATACATGAGATCCGCGGACGTCGGACCCTTGCGTTGCATCACCGAACCCGCGTCGGTGGATGTCGGGACACCGATCGTCGTTTGCCGTGTCGCGGAGCAGGGTAGCGGTCGCCGTCGTGCCGATAGGTTGCGGGTGTGTCCGACAACCTGCCCCTGCCGTACTCCAAGGGGCGCATCGACCGGGCCGGTCGGGCCCTGCGGCGACACCTGACCGGCGACGACCCACCGCTGTCGAGAGCCGAACTCGACACCGAGATCGGCGTCGTCGAGGCATTCCGATCTGAGCACCGTGATCCGTTGCGGAAGGCCCGGGTGGGCCTCCGGTCGTGCGTGGACACGGAGGGCCTGCAGGCCGTCGAGTTCGGCCAGCGTCTCAAGCGGACACCGACCATTGTGGACAAGCTGCGACGGCTTCCGACGATGAAGCTGTCGAGCATGCAGGACATCGGCGGCTGCCGAGCGGTGTTCGCGACGCAGGCGGAGGTCGCGCACGTGCTGGACAGGTTCACCCGCAACAGCTTCAACCGAAACGGTGTCGAGGACAACGTTCGCGACTACGCGGCGAACCCTCGTTCCTCCGGTTACCGCGGCGTCCACGTCTGGACCCGTTACGACGGTCGGCGCATCGAGGTGCAACTTCGTACACGGCCGCAGCACCAGTGGGCGAAGCTCGTCGAGACGCTCGTGGTCATAAGCGGCGTCGACTACAAGAGTGGTGACGGCCATGAACTCGTGCACGACTGGCTCCGGCGGCTGTCCGAGGGGTATGCGATCAACGAGGCGGGCCGGCCGGTCAGCAGGGTCTTCAGGGCGGAGTACGATGAGTTGCAGGCAGCGGCGTGGGATCTGCTCGACAGAGATACCGGGCAAGGAGGCGGGATCCATGGCTAGGGGTAAGACCATCCACTTCCTGCTCACCTACGACCGCTCCGAGCGCCGGCTGGTGAACATGGAGCGGTTCCGCGACGGCAGAAGGGCTGTCGACGCGTATGGCGAGCGGGAGCGCGAGTTCGCCGACCGGCCGCACATCGAGGTGGTCCTGCTCGGCGCCGAATCGGAAGATGCCATTCGCGTCACGCACCCGATCTACTTCGAGACCGACTTCTCGCTCGAGAAGTACGCCAACCTGCTCTGGCCCGCCCCGGAGCCGGCCGCCGGCTAGGACGTCCGCCGCGGCGCAGGCGGCGTAGCGGGTGGCCACAGACTTTCGGATCGGTGCGGATCGCCGGCCTGCCGGGTCGGGCGTCGTCTGCACAAGAGGTCAATTCGCCCTGCTGCGACTGCTGATCCCGAACGATGTCGTTACCTTGCGTCCCCGTAGGTGCGTGATGCCAGGTTGCTGACTGACTTCGCACGTTGGCCAACTTGGCTGGCTCGATTGCGAGTGCCGGGAGGATGATCGGTTTCTATGGCTGCCAAAGAGAAAAGAGTGGACGAACAAGCTGCGCTCGAGGTGATTCGGGCCGTCGAAGATGTGGTTAGCCACCGATGGCTGGAGGAGGGCAGCGGGCCCACTCCGGATCTTGAGGTCGTCCTCGGCGACGGTCGGGTCGTGCGGGTGGAGATCACCATGAGCACGGAGGGCGATCGGCTGCCCTCTGCGATGCGTTCGACAGCGAAGAGTTTCCACGGCGGGAACTCGACTGGGTGTGGTCGGTGGTCCTCATAGATCACTCTCCGGCGCGACGTCGGCGCAAGCGTTACGTGAAGAAGCTGGTGAACCGGCTCGCGCCTGTGCTCCGGGAGATCGAGTCGCAAGGGGGCGATCCCGCGGGGATGGTCCGCAACGCTCGAAGCGTGGTGGCGCGAGTCGCCGTACCGGACTGGGACGGCCTTGATGTCCTGCGCTGCCGTCGCCCGGAGACCGAGACCATCGGCGGCGTGCGAATTCGAGTCGCAGCAAGCTACGGCGGCCCAGTGGGATCAATCGACCAACTCATCGAGGACGTGCGGGAGAGGATCGCGAAAAAGACTTTCGAAAGGGCAGTTGGCCACGTATTCCGGACCAAGGTGGTTGGTGATCGCACTCGACAGCGGACTGGCGTCGATGCAGCTCGAGCAAGCGTTCGACTCGGGCGATGACGAACGGTGGCTGACCGAAGTGGAGGCGATTGCCCATCCGGGCATCGATGAGGTCTGGGCAATCAGCAACTGCCTGGCGTGGAATGTCCCCCGAGTCCTCCTGCGCCTACCCGGACCCGGAGGTCTGCCCTCGTGGCAGAGCGTGGAGAGTCGCGCCGACATGATCAACTCTCAACGCGGGGACGAGGAAGGCGAACAACAGGACGGACGTTAGGTTCAGAATGTGCCCGGATGATTCCCTCCGGTTGCGCCCAATTCCAGCTCTTGAACAGGTCCTCCGGAACCCGCCGCTCGGACAGGGCAGCGAAGGTCACGGGGGGATGGCGGATCCAGCGCGGGCGCAACAGGTGGGCGACCAGGAAGGTGCCGCGGGTAGCGCCGCGGTGCGGTACAGCAGCCGGTCGGGTACCCCGGGCGGGTAGTTGCCGAAGGCCTCACAGGAGACCAGGACCATGTTGGCGACACGATCGGAGTCGCCGGGGCTGATGACGAGCTGCGCGCCGCCCGAGCTAGCTGATCTGTGTGTTGAGTCCGAACGCCGATTCGACGGTCTGGATTGTGTGCGTGTCGCGCAGCTTGCAGGCGGTTACTTGCGAGTTGAAGAGTCCCTTCTCCCAGAAGGCCTGGTTGACGGGCCGCGCGGCGAGGCACTCCACGGGCACGACCATCTCGGTCACCTGCGAGTCTTCCGAGGCTGCCTCCTGTTTCCACGCCGCGCTCACGTCTGGCTGATCGAGGAGCGGTTGAGGCCGGCCTTCGATTTCGACGTTGGCGTCTCGTGGGGGGATCACCTTGGCGGTGATGTGGCCGATGCCCGCGTAGCCGGCTCCGCTCACATGGGCGAACACCCGATGTCCCGGTTCGAGGTTGCGCAGCGGCTTCCAGTACCACGATCCGCCGCCCGCGTTCCCGAAGCCGTACTTGTGGGCGATCGGCCAGCGGGGATCGCCCGGCTCGGCCTGACCGGGGATCACGTCGAAGTCCCGGCCGTTCCACGGGCGAAGCTTGCGGCGCGACCGTCGAGTTGCCTTGTCATGGACCTGGTGGGGATCGAGTATCCACGTCGGGGCCGGGTGCTCGTGGCCGCCGTCGGCGAAGTGACCGAAGAAGACGGACCCGTAGTCGAGCGCCCGGGGAACCGTTGGCGTCAGGTGTGTGCGGCGAGGAAGGCGTTCAGGTGGTCGGTCAGGGCCTCTGGCTGGTCGATGGGGACGAGGGTGTAGGTGTCGTCGATCCAGGCGAGTTGGGTGTTGCCGAAGTGGTCGGCGAGTCGTTGGGCGTGGGTGGGGGGCATGAGCTTGTCTTCTCGT